>JAOZIA010000003.1 GCA_026014585.1 Candidatus Bathyarchaeota archaeon
GATTCTTTCCCAGAGCCTAACAGAGGTTCGCCTGTGCTTACCTTGCCCGGTTGACCTTTGACCTTTTGTGTTAGCAAACTTTCTTATCAACTCATCCACACTCACAAGCAACGAACCACTCTTCTCTAACTGCAATCGCTTCACTCTCGTCACTGCCAGATCATTCATCAAACCCCTGAGCGTATTATCCAACCGACTAATGTAACCACCCCATACCACGGACTTCTCAGAAACACCAACAAAAGACTCGTACGCCTCTGCTCTGGCAATGCGAATTAAATACATGGCAACCCTTTCCACCAAAATCCGATCCGCAACCCCCTCTAACTCAAACTCATCACAAAGCTCCCTTACAAACTTGCCAAAAACACGCTTCTCCCGAGCACACTCACCCCCTACCCGAAACTGCTTACAATCACCATTTTGAACACACCTATCACAAAGCATAAACCCTGACCGAAAAAACCCATGCTTCAAAGCACTCACCAACCCTACCCCACAAATACACTATCAACCCCCACTTTTTTGTTTTACCTTGATGACCTCTACAAGATCCAAACGCACATAATCCCCAGCTTCAATCTCGTGCAACTCCCTTAGTCGCTTGGGAATTGTAACTTTACCGTCCTGCAAGACCTTCGCAACAAACCGCTCCAAAATAACTACCACCAATATTACAAAATATCACAAAAAATACTTAAATGTGACCAATTTTAATCCCAAACCCAAAAAAACAGTCCAACCCAACACCAACACAAAGCTCATGCTCAAGGAACGAAAGTTAATCCTGCAGAACCATACTGTTTTATGGCTATGCATCTAACTCCATAATTAACTAACACAAAAGCTGAAAGAATAAAGAAAACTACAAAAATCAATGTAGCAACACGTTTTCGGTCCTTTAAATCGGCAAACTTGAAAAGCTTTTTTGCACCCAAAATAATTCCTGATGCCACATAAATGCTAAAGGGCATCAAATACAAGAAACGCGCCTGCCAGGGAAACTCAACAAAAAGCATGGCAGAAGCAATAAGCATCCAACTGAGCAACAATCTATTATAACGATCTTCATAATCAAGAATCGAAAACACACCTGCTATCCCAAGAATTATTGCAGGCGCAAAAGCATAGAATCCTCCAACATACCACCTAAAAGTCCTGTCCAAAAAATA
>JAOZIA010000004.1 GCA_026014585.1 Candidatus Bathyarchaeota archaeon
CGGGTATGTCCCGCAACGGCAAATATTGCCGGCCAGGATTTCCCTGATATCTTCTTCTGTTGGTTGTGGGTTACGATCCAGAAGCGCTTTCGACGTTACAATGAAACCCGGGGTGCAATAACCGCATTGCATACATTGATTCACGATGTATGCATCCACAAGCGGGGCATTGGATTCCGCTACTCCCTCTGCGGTTTCTATCACGGCGCCGTCACATTCACAAGCCAGAGTCATGCAGGACAATACCGGACGCCCGTCCATTATCACGCTGCAGGAACCGCAGGCTCCGTAGCCGCTGCACATATCCTTGATAGAAAATAATCCGAACTTTTCACGCAGCACGTCTCTCAGGGTTTCGGTTCGCGAAACGCTTGCCGCTTCTACCGCACCGTTGACTGTAATGTTTATCACATTCAGCGCTGAAGGCGATTCGCCCGCATGTTCGGCTGTAACATGGGCAGTCAATTCGCTGAGCGAGGAGAATTCTGTGGAGCAGTAGGGGCAGACGAACTTGGATTGAGTAACCGTTGTAGCGCCGCCCGGGGCGGTCACTGTTTTAGTCGAGGTTACTGTTTCGGTGGTTGTATCACCGCTGCAGGCAGCCAGTAAAACCGTAGAACCGACGGCGGTGCCACCAACCAGGAGTCCTGCGTCTTTAAGAAACTCTCTCCTTGATACTCCCTCGGATTCCCTTTTCTTTTCAGTCATTATAAAAAATGACCTCCTTTTCGACTTTACTTTTATTGATAATCGATTTGGAGCTAATCACTGATAAGTTTTATAGGCGCCACCTCCTTGCAAGACTTGTAATGCGAATCATTTATCTGCTTTTATTTTTCTCCCAGAGGTCTACAAGCTGGCACAGGAAACCGTCATAGCACTGCCCCGGGGCCCTGTTTATATCCAGCCTTTTTTTGGTGGAGCTTTTAATACCGATGGTTGTCCTTATCCTCGAAAGAGATACGCTTGTTTTTCTGGCGTTGTTAATCCCGGATATATTTTCCATAATGCAAGCCTTTCGTTCGTTAATAGATAGTATTTACGTGTTAAAAAGGTAAAAATACCCGCGTATTTGATTATTTCCCGGTATTAAAGCAGATGACTATTGCAGAGCCGCCCCGGATTTCGGTATCAATATATTAATAATGAGAGTCACAATCTCTCCGTATTATTTATGGATTTTGTTTTTTGGTTATAAAAAAAGGGCTCAGTATTGTGGGTGAATGCGTTTGCTGAACCCTTTATTCATCGGCTTGTCACAAGCGGCTTTTTATCGTTAGCCATATTAAGCCTGTTTTTTTGCGCTGGAATATAGACATCGTTTTTTGAATTTGATTGCATAATATCGATTCCCTGATAAGACTATAATAAAATAACAAAGACTGATTGAGTGTTGAGCATTATAATCCAATATAAAAAGATTGTCAAGAGTTGCACTATAATGAAAAAAACATATTAATTTAAGTAAATGTTGCAATAAATAATGATTCCTGTTTGGAATCCGGGGAAATAATGGAGGCTTACCGCTACTGTTATTCGAAGTTGAAGAAGCTCTTGATTCTTTCTTCCAGTTCTCTGGAGGCCGGGGTGTTTCGCTGCCGGGGTCTGGGATTGGAAACCTCGATTATGCTTTTTATATGGGCGGGGCGTTTCGAAAATACGATGATGCGGTCAGCGAGATATATAGCCTCGTTGGGGTCATGGGTAATCCACACCAGCCCCATCTTTTTTTGCAGCCATATGTTCACAATCTCGTCCTGTAACTCTTCACGCGTGCGGATGTCCAGCCCAGTCAACGGTTCGTCCATCAGCAGAATCTGCGGTTTGGCGGCAAGCGTGCGCGCCAGCGCCACCCTTTGCTTCATGCCGCCGCTAAGCTCACGGGGGAAAGCGCGGGTGAAATCAGACAAGCCCACCAGCGCCAGCGCGTTATCGACGGCTTCTTCGTCCTGCGGTGTTATCTTGTCTGCGTTAAGCTCGAAGTGCAGCCGGACGTTGTCGCGCGTGTTGCGCCAGGGCAGCAGGCGTGGCTCCTGAAACATCAC